>NZ_JAGETK010000042.1:0-524 GCF_017573605.1 Salmonella sp. 32070601201500089SM | reverse complement strand
CCCAGCTCAGCTTTAATGCTTTCCAGCCATGCCAGCAGTTTTTCAATCTTAGCGGCGGTACGGTCGCCCGGCGCGCTCAGGCCCAGGTGGTCAGCAATTTCAGCGTAACGACGGCGTGCCTGCGGACGATCGTACTGGCTGAAAGCGGTCTGCTTGGTCGGGTTGTCATTCGCGTTGTAGCGGATAACGTTACAAATCAGCAGGGCGTTCGCCAGACCGTGCGGAATGTGGAACTGAGAGCCCAGTTTGTGCGCCATGGAGTGACATACACCGAGGAAGGCGTTGGCAAACGCGATACCGGCGATAGTCGCTGCACTGTGAACACGTTCACGCGCAACCGGGTTTTTAGACCCTTCGTGGTAAGACGCCGGCAGGTTTTCTTTCAGCAGTTTCAGAGCCTGCAGAGCCTGACCGTCAGAGAACTCAGAAGCCAGTACGGAAACGTAAGCTTCCAGGGCGTGAGTTACCGCATCCAGACCACCGAACGCACACAGGGACTTCGGCATATCCATCACCAGGTTGGC
>NZ_JAGETK010000041.1:0-546 GCF_017573605.1 Salmonella sp. 32070601201500089SM | reverse complement strand
ACCCGATGGAACTGTAAATATCACATAGTTTTCGCGCCCAAATACCGAAGACAAGCGTTCTATGGAGAGAAGCGTAGGGCAGTAGGCAGCATATTAAGAAAATTGTGTGAATGGAAAAACGTACGAATTCTGGAAGCAGAATGTTGTGCAGATCATATTCACATGCTTCTGGAGATCCCGCCGAAGATGAGTGTGTCGAGTTTCATGGGATATCTGAAGGGTAAAAGTAGTCTGATGCTTTACGAGCAGTTTGGGGATCTAAAATTCAAATACAGGAACAGGGAGTTCTGGTGCAGAGGAGAGGGTACTATGTCGATACGGTGGGTAAGAACACGGCGAAGATACAGGACTACATAAAGCACCAGCTTGAAGAGGATAAAATGGGTGAGCAATTATCGATCCCTTATCCGGGCAGCCCGTTTACGGGCCGTAAGTAACGAAGTTTGATGCAAATGTCAGATCGTATGCGCCTGTTAGGGCGCGGCTGGTAAGAAAGCCTTACAGGCGCATCAGAAAAACCTCCGGCTATGCCGGAGGATATTTATT
>NZ_JAGETK010000040.1:0-568 GCF_017573605.1 Salmonella sp. 32070601201500089SM | reverse complement strand
TAACCTCACAACCCGAAGATGTTTCTTTCGATTCATCATCGTGTTGCGAAAATTTGAGAGACTCACGAACAACTTTCGTTGTTCTGTGTTTCAATTTTCAGCTTGATCCAGATTTTTAAAGAGCAAATATCTCAAACGTGACTCGTAAGTCAGTTTTGAGATACTGGTGGCAACGCCTTTCACACATTACCGCGCAAGTGGCGTCCCCTAGGGGATTCGAACCCCTGTTACCGCCGTGAAAGGGCGGTGTCCTGGGCCTCTAGACGAAGGGGACACGAAAATTGCTTATCACGCGCTGCGTGATATTTTCGTGTAGGGTGAGCTTTCATTAATAGAAAGCGAACAGCCTTATTTCTTCAGCCTCACTCCCAACGCGTAAACGCCTTGCTATTTACTTTTCATCAGACAATCTGTGTGAGCACTTCAAAGAACGCTTCTTTAAGGTAAGGAGGTGATCCAACCGCAGGTTCCCCTACGGTTACCTTGTTACGACTTCACCCCAGTCATGAATCACAAAGTGGTAAGCGCCCTCCCGAAGGTTAAGCTACCTACTTCTTTTGCAACCCAC